>NZ_JACARU010000128.1:0-304 GCF_013386425.1 Cedecea sp. P7760
CACGATCACGGTGGAATTCGATTCGAACAGCCAGGGGCCGTTCCGCTTCCGCCCGGTCAAGAACAGCATGGATGTGCACCCCGGCGAGATCAGCCAGATCGTCTACGAGGTGGTGAACAAGGAGGGGCGTACGGTGGAGGCGCAGGCCATCCCGAGTTACGCGCCCAAGCAGGCAACCGAGTTCTTCAAGAAGATCGAGTGTTTCTGTTTCAAGCAGCAGACGCTGACGGCCAACGAATCACGCGAGATGCCGGTGGTGTTTGTGATTGATCCGGATCTTCCCAAGGACGTGAAGACGATCACT
>NZ_JACARU010000129.1:0-323 GCF_013386425.1 Cedecea sp. P7760
GGTCGGATCGCAACCATTCAGGCGCAGCGAGTTGTTGTCAGCCGACTGCTTGTTGTAGTCGGTGGCCTTGGCGATACGACCCGAGGTGTTGGTCGATGCAGCCATACCGTTCTCTTGCAGCTCACCCGCGCCAGCAGCGATGTTCACGCCGATGGTGCCCTTGGCGCCGTTCAGAGCGCTACCGCCCAGCGATGCCTTGTTGAGAGCATTGCCGATGGACAGCGACTCACCCGGGTCCGCCTGGTTGTTGAACACCTGGGCCGAAGCGAACACCTTGCCGGCATCCACGGCCGCCAGCGCAACGTCGTTGGACTGCACATTGC
>NZ_JACARU010000130.1:0-324 GCF_013386425.1 Cedecea sp. P7760
GGTCTGGAAAGCAATACCGTCGATCACGCTGGTAATTTGGGCAATTTTGCTGGAACTGGTGGCAATTTCGTCCATCGTCCGCACCACGCCTTCCACTACGTTACCGCCTTTCTTCGCGGTCGTGGAGGCATCCAGCGCAAGGCGTGACGCCTGGCGGGCGTTATCGGCATTTTGCTTCACCGTGGCCGTAAGCTGTTCCATGCTGGCCGCCGTTTCTTCCAGCGAAGCCGCCTGCTGCCCGGTACGGGAAGAGAGATCGTTTCTGCCCGCGGGAATTTCACCGGCACCGGTATAAATCGTGTCGGCGCCATCGCGAACCCCGCT
>NZ_JACARU010000016.1:0-42371 GCF_013386425.1 Cedecea sp. P7760
TCCCGAGACGTTCACCGGTTCGGGGGTGACATGTGAAGCAGGACTGGAGGTGAACGGAACTTTAGCCGATCCTTCATGGAGCATATTTATAGCTAAGAGACGGCGCAGGCAAGAAGAATACCGGGATGATGGCAATCACCCAACCGCAAAAAACTCCTATAAAAAAGTCCACCAATAGGGGCAGCCCATATCGGAGGACTTTTTTAGATTACGCGATAATTTACGCGATGGTCACTTTCTCATTCAGGTAAACATCCTGCACCGCGTTAATCAGCTTCACGCCGTCAACCATCGATTTCTTGAACGCCTTACGCCCCAGAATCAGCCCCATGCCGCCCGCACGTTTGTTAATAACCGCCGTACGCACCGCATCCGCCAGGTCGTTTTCACCGCCTGCAGCACCGCCGGAGTTGATAAGGCCCGCGCGACCCATATAGCAGTTGGCCAGCTGGTAGCGCACCAGGTCGATGGGGTTATCGGTGGTCAGCTTGCTGTAAACTTTTTCATCGGTATAGCCAAAGTTCACCGCTTTATAGCCGCCGTTATTCTCCGCCATTTTCTGCTTCACGATATCGGCTCCGATAGTCGCCGCAAGGTGGTTCGCCTGGCCGGTTAAGTCAGCGCTGACGTGGTAATCCACCCCGTCCTTTTTGAAGGCAGAGTTACGCAGATAGGCCCAAAGCACGGTCACCAGACCGAGTTCGTGCGCACGCTCGAAGGCGGCGGAGATCTCTTCAATCTGACGGCGGGATTCAGGTGAGCCAAAATAAATGGTCGCGCCAACCGCCACAGCACCCATATTGAAGGCCTGCTCAACGCTGGCATACAGCGTCTGGTCGTAGGTGGTCGGGTAGCTCAGCGTTTCGTTGTGGTTCAGCTTCACCAGGAACGGAATGCGGTGGGCATAGCGGCGTGAAACCGAAGCCAGTACGCCATAGGTGGAGGCCACGCAGTTACAGCCCGCCTCGATGGCCAGCTCAACGATATTTTTGGGATCGAAGTACAGCGGATTCG
Source organism: Cedecea sp. P7760 (assembly GCF_013386425.1). Lineage (NCBI taxonomy): Bacteria > Pseudomonadati > Pseudomonadota > Gammaproteobacteria > Enterobacterales > Enterobacteriaceae > Cedecea > Cedecea sp. P7760. The sequence continues at coordinate 1,015 of NZ_JACARU010000016.1, forward strand.
TGGCAAACGACGCGCCCGCCGAGTGCTCAACGCCCTGATCCACGGGAAGAATAGAGAGGTAACCGGTACCGGCCAGACGCCCGGTATTGTAAAGCGTCTGCATGTTTCGCAGCACCGCAGGCGGGCGGTTATTGTCGACCATTACCCTGTCAACGTAGTCCGAGCCGGGCAGATAAAGCTGATCTGCCGGAATAGTCATACAACGATGCTGTAACAAGCCGTCGGCATCTTTGCCAAGCAACTGCGCAATATCAGTCATAATACGCTCCCGTAAGGGCAGCGAGCACCCTGCCCGCTGCGCATGAATAATCCTGTTCTGCCGGGTCAAAAAACCGGGCAGCACTAAGCCTGGTACCCAAGGCGCGGATTCGCCAGTTCAGGCGCACTTTTGCACCCTTTCCAGGAGTAAAGCCAGGTGGCCACCCCGGCTATTTTTGCAAGGGCGATCATAGAATCGACTCAAAGGTATTTAAAAGGTATTATTCATTGGTATGGTTAAGGCACACCCTACACCTGTCATGAAGGTCCTGAGCATGAAACGTACAACGATTAGCCTTTCGTTCATGATGTTTATCGAATGGTTTATCTGGGGCGCCTGGTTTGTGCCCCTGTGGCTGTTCCTCAACAAAAGTGGTTTTACCGCCGGTGAAATCGGCTGGTCCTACGCCTGCACCGCCATCGCTGCTATTTTGTCGCCTATCCTGGTTGGCTCGCTGACCGACCGCTTCTTTGCCGCCCAGAAAGTGCTGGCGCTGCTGATGTTCGTCGGCGCCGGGCTGATGTATCTGGCCGCGCAGCAAACGGAGTTTGTCTACTTCTTCCCGTTGCTGCTGGCCTACTCGCTGACCTATATGCCGACCATTGCGCTCACCAACAGCATCGCGTTTTCCAACGTTGACGACGTGGAACGTGACTTCCCGCGTATTCGCGTGATGGGCACCATCGGCTGGATTGCCTCAGGGATCGTGTGCGGTTTCCTGCCACAGATGATGGGCTTCAGCGATATTTCTCCGACCAACGTGCCGCTGTTGATTACCGCTATCAGCTCGGTTGTTTTAGGCGTGTTCGCCTTCTTCTTGCCAGATACGCCGCCAAAAAGTACCGGTAAATTAAGCCTGAAGGTGATGCTGGGCCTCGACGCGCTGGTGCTGCTCAAAGACAAAAATTTCCTGGTCTTCTTCTTCTGTTCGTTCCTGTTTGCTATGCCGCTGGCGTTTTACTACATCTTTGCCAACGGCTACCTGACCGAAGTCGGCATGCACAACGCCACCGGCTGGATGACCCTCGGCCAGTTCTCCGAAATCTTCTTTATGCTGGCGCTGCCGTTCTTCACCAAGCGTTTTGGTATTAAAAAGGTCTTGCTGCTTGGTCTGGTCACGGCGGCCATTCGCTACGGCTTCTTTGTTTACGGCGACGCGTCACACCTGTTCACCTACGGCCTGCTGTTCCTCGGCATCCTGCTGCACGGCGTGAGCTACGACTTCTACTACGTCACCGCCTACATTTACGTAGACAAGAAATCACCGGTGTACATGCGCACCGCGGCGCAGGGGCTGATCACCCTTTGCTGCCAGGGCTTCGGTAGTCTGCTGGGCTACAGCCTCGGCGGCAAAATGATGGAAAAAATGTTTGCTTACTCCTCGCCGGTGAACGGCCAGACCTTTAACTGGGCGGGGATGTGGGGCTTTGGCGCGATAATGATTGCCGTCATCGCCGTGCTGTTCATGGTCTTCTTCCGCGAGTCGGACAAAGAGATTGCTACCATCGCCGTTGCCGGGGATGAATCTGAAAAAGTATTGAAGGAAGCGTAAAAATGGAAAATCGTATTCTGGGAGCCTTTTACGGCCAGATGTTAGGTGATGCAATGGGCATGCCGTCCGAACTTTGGCCGCGCTCGCGCGTGAAGGCGCACTTCGGCTGGATAGACCGGTTCCTGCCTGGCCCGGCAGAAAACAACGCCGCCTGTTACTTTGCCCGCGCTAAGTTTACCGATGATACCTCGATGGCGCTGGCGCTGGCGGATGCCATCATCGAGCACCACGGCGCGATAAACCCGGACGCCATCGGCCGCCATATTCTGGCCTGGGCCGAAGGGTTCGATGCGTTTAACAAAAACGTGCTCGGCCCGACGTCGAAAATAGCCCTGAATGCGATTAAACAAGGCACGCCGGTGAGCGAGCTGGAAAACAATGGCGTCACCAACGGCGCGGCAATGCGTGCCTCCCCGCTGGGCTGTATGTTGCCTACGGCCAATCTCGATCAGTTTGTAGCCGAAGTGGCGCTGGCCTCAAGCCCAACGCACAAGTCGGACTTAGCCATCGCCGGTGCGGTGGTGATTTCCTGGGCAATTTCCCGCGCGATTGACGGCGCAAGCTGGCAGACAATTTGCGATGAACTGCCTTCCGTTGCCCGCCACGCGCAGGAAAAACGGATCACGACGTTTAGCGCTTCCCTCGCGGCACGCCTGGAATTAGCGCTGAGTGTGGCAAGAAAAGCACGCGGTACCGAATCCGCCATGGAGGAGATTTACCAACTGGTCGGCACCGGCACCAGCACGGTTGAGTCCGTACCGGCCGCCATCGCGATGGTCGAACTGGCGAAAACTGACCCTAACCGCTGCGCGATCCTGTGCGCAAACCTCGGGGGAGATACCGACACCATTGGCGCTATGGCAACCGCCATCTGTGGCGCCCTTAACGGCGTGGAAAGCATCGACCCGGCGTTAAAGCAGGAGCTGGATGAAGAGAACCAGCTCGACTTCACGCGCTACAGCCGAATCTTTATGGCTTACCGCCAGCAAAGAGAGGCCAGTCATGAAGCCAAATGAGCTGCTAAGCAAGCTGCCCCGGCTTAACGCTCAGCGCCCGGTTTGCGTGCTCGGTTCGGCGGTGATTGACGTCATCGCCGACGCCTACGCCCTGCCGTGGCGGGGCTGTGATATTGAGCTGCACCAGCAGGGGGTGAACATCGGCGGCTGCGCGCTGAACATCGCCATTACGCTGTCGCGCCTGGGCATAACCTCGCAGAACGCGCTGCCGATTGGCCAGGGTACCTGGGCCGACATTATTCGCAACAGCCTCGAAAAACAGCAAATCCGTAGCGAAATTCATACCGATGCGGGGGATAACGGCTGGTGCCTGGCGCTGGTTGAGCCCGACGGAGAACGTACCTTTATGTCTTTTCGCGGCGTGGAGCATCAGTGGAATCAGGCCTGGCTTGATGCCCTGGTTATCTCGCCCGGCACGCTGCTGTCGCTTTCCGGCTACCAGCTCGCCGGGCCGGGCGCTGAACTACTCGTCCGCTGGCTGGAATCACTTCGCGACATCACGCCGTTTATCGACTTTGGCCCGCGCATTGCCGATATTGCCCAGCCGCTGCTGGCGAGGATCATGGCCTGCAGGCCGATTGTTTCGCTGAATCGCCAGGAAGCCGCCATCGTTGCGGAGTGGCTTGAGGTTGATCCTGACAATATCGAAGCTATCTGCCACGCCTGGCTGGCCCGCTACGCCAGCCCGCTGATCGTTAGGTTAGATAAAGAAGGCGCCTGGTTCGCCGACGGCAAACAAATGGGCATCGCCGCACCGTTCCCGACCATCGTCGTCGATACTATCGGTGCGGGCGACAGCCACGCGGGCGGCACGCTGGCAGGCCTGGCGGCAGGCTGGAGTCTGGAAGAAGCGGTTAGCCTGGGTAATGCGGTTGCCAGCTATGTGGTTGGCCATCGCGGAGGCGACTGCGCGCCTGAACTCGAGCAGCTCGAACAGTCCCTACTCTTCGCAGACGAAAACGTATAAATCGCTGCGGCAGTGGCTGATGCTGTACTCAATGGGCCGGTTTTGCGGATCGAACGCCACCTGTTTGATGACCAAAACCGGCACCGGCGTTTCCAGCTTGATATGCGTCTGGAATTCGCTGTCCGGCATTCTGGCGCTGACCCTGCTGCGCGTGCGCTGCGGAATAATATTCTGGCTGCGGAAGTAGTCGTACAGCGAGACGCCAATCTCATCCGGATCGGCAATTAAGCCTGTCGGCACGTAAGACTCCTCGATAGACACCGCATCTTCGTCCACATAGCGAATACGCTTGAGTAAAAAGACTTCGCTTTCCGCCGGGATCGCCAGCTGCTCCGCAACGTCCGCCGGGCATTTCACCACCCGCTTGTTAACCCACAGCGTGTCCGGCTTTTTGCCCCGCAGCACCACCTGCTGCGAAAACCCTCGGGCCTCTTTCAGCGAATACTCAAGCGTCGCATTAATTTGCGTGCCATAGCCGCGCGAACGCGTCACCACGCCCTCATCTTCCAGCGCCTGCATCGCCTTGCGCACCGTAATCCGTGAAACCCCGGTAAGCTGGCTGAGGTCGCGCTCGCCCGGCAGGATATTGCCCTGAGGCAGTTGACCAGAGCGCACGGCGTTTTTCACCGTTTCGACAAATTTAAGGTACAGAGGGACGTTATCCGGGGCGGCAAAGCGCTGTTTTAGCTGTTCAACTAACTGGTGATGGGCCTGTTCCATGGTACGCAATTGTCCGGCAAGGAAGATGAAGCCAGTATAGTACCATTGGTATTATGCTGGCTAAAAACTTCTCGCTTAACCGACAGTTACCACCATTCGTGGAAATGATGCACCGGGCCAATGCCGTGCCCGACTTCGAGAGAATCGGCCTGCGCCAGCGCTTTGGACAGCCAGACTTTTGCAGCGGCTACGGTTTGCGCCCAGTCGTCATGACGAGGGCGTAGCGCAGCCAGCGCGGCAGATAAAGTACAGCCGGTGCCGTGGGTGTTTTTCGTCTGTACACGAGGCGCGGTAAAACGCTGCACATCATGGCGGGTGAAGAGCCAGTCCGGGCTTTCCTCATCATCCAGGTGCCCGCCCTTCATCAACACCGCCTCGCAGCCCATCGCCAGCAGGGCTTCACCCTGTTCGCGCATCTCTTTTTCGCTGCGCGCGTGAGGTGCATCCAGCAGCGCCGCGGCCTCCGGGAGATTAGGCGTAATCAACGCAACGTGCGGTAACAGCCTGCGGCGTAAGCTTTCTATCGCAGATGGGGCCAGCAGCGAATCACCGCTTTTCGCCAGCATCACCGTGTCCAGCACCACGTTCGGTGCCTTGTAAAACGCCAGACGTTCCGCGACGGCCTCAACAATATCGGCCTCTGCCAGCATGCCAATTTTTGTGGTGTCTATACGCACATCGCTGAGTACCGAATCGAGCTGCGCCGCCACAAACGCAGGCTCGATGCGGTAAACGGACTGCACGCCACGGGTGTTTTGCGCCACCAGCGCGGTGATCACGCTCGTGCCGTAAGCGCCGAGCGCGGAGAAGGTTTTCAGATCGGCCTGGATCCCCGCGCCGCCGCTTGGATCGGTTCCGGCGATGGTCAGAGCATTAATTCGCTTCATGCCAGCACCTCCGCATTCAGATGATAAAGCGCGTCGAGGAAAGCGGGCGTAAAGCTTCCCGGCCCGCGGCTGGCAGCGATGGCCTGCTCACCGGCCAGCGACATAAAACGGCAGGCGCTGGCAACGTTGTCCAGCCTGTCGCCCGGTAAAGCACAACAAGCAGCAACCACGGCGGAAAGTGCGCAACCGGTGCCGACTACGCGCGTCATAAGCTCTCCGCCGCCGTTAACGGCAAGCGTTCTCTCTCCGTCTGTGACGTAATCAATTTCGCCGGTCACGGCAATCACCGCCCCGGTTTCCCGCGCCAGCGTTTGCGCTGCCGGAATAGCAGAAAGCGCATCGTCGGTGCTGTCCACGCCGCGCCCTCCGGCCTGCTCCCCCGCTAACGCCAGGATTTCAGAGGCGTTGCCACGAATAGCGGCCGGTTTGAGTTGAATTATCTCGCGAGCAAAACGTGTGCGGAAAGCAAGACCTCCGACAGCGACCGGGTCGAGCGCCCATGGCGTTCCGGCATTATTGGCGGCATGAATGGCAGCCAGCATTGCAGCTGCACGCTCTGAAGTCAGCGTGCCGATGTTGATCAGCAGCGCGCTCGCCAGCCCGCTGAACTGCGCCGCTTCTTCGGCCTCAATCACCATGGCCGGGGCAGCGCCCAGCGCCAGCAGCACGTTGGCGGTAAAGGTTTGCACCACGTCATTGGTCATGCAGTGAACCAGCGGAGAATGCTGACGGAGTTGGTGTAAAACAGAGGCGGCAGTCGCGCCGGGTAGCAGGTCAGGTTGCATCAAGGTAAGGCTCCTGTCCGGCGTGAAAGAAGGGATACCGGACAGGCATCTGACTTCCCTACGCTGGCATTATCCAGATCAGGTGGTACGGGTATTTCTCAGCCTTCACAAGGAAGGGCACCCCGAGTCATTTAAATCAATGTGTTGTGATTAACTCTACAGGTTAACCACGCTAAGAATGATGCCAGCCCCCCTTGTTTTAAACAAGCCCGAAACTTGTTCCGAGGCAACATTTACTTCGCTAAAACCGCTGCTAAGCTCTATTTCAGCGCCTTTGCAAAGGTGCGTTTATGGCAGTCTGGGCCTTTCGCCCGGCAGGGATGTTCAAAATCATAGTGGTTAGATAAAACAATATGAAATATATCATTTTGCTCATCATTATTATTTCAGTGGCCTATGTGCATTATCGCGGCCGGGTTCGCTTTCGCTTCTGGCGGCAGCTGTCGGACCACTCTACGTTTACCGCCCCGCTCAACGGCTTTATGTACCTCTTTTCCCGAGTACCGAATACGCCTTACTTAACGCCGGAAACGTTTCCCGAACTCGTCACTTTACGTGATAACTGGGAGGTTATTCGCGAAGAAGGTATTCACCTGCAAAAGCTGGAGCAGATAAAAGCCGCCGACAAATTTAACGATGCCGGCTTTAACTCCTTCTTTAAAACCGGCTGGAAACGCTTTTACCTGAAGTGGTATGAAAACGCCCACCCGTCGGCCAGCCTGCTGTGCCCAAAAACTACCGAACTGCTGCATGCGATTCCGTCCATCAAGGCCGCGATGTTCGCCACCCTGCCCGACGGCAGCCGCCTGCCGCGTCACCGCGACCCGTACGCCGGTTCGCTGCGTTTCCACCTGGGGCTGGCAACCCCCAATGACGATCGCTGCTTTATTGAAGTGGACGGCAAGCGTTATAGCTGGCGAGATGGCGAAGGCGTGCTGTTTGACGAGACCTATATTCACTACGCGGAAAATACCAGCGGTGAGAATCGCCTGATCCTGTTTTGCGATGTGGAAAGACCGATGCGTTACCGCTGGGCCCAGGCGGTCAATCACTGGCTGGGACGCAATTTGATGAGCGCCGCGTCGGCGCCTAACGATGAAAATGACCGCATCGGCGGCATTAACCGCGCGTTCCGTTACATCTATCAGATTCGTATCGTCGGCAAGAAGCTCAAAAGCTGGAATAAGACGGTGTACTACATCGTTAAATGGCTGCTGTTTGGCGGGATTGCGGTGCTTATCTGGCGGGCGTTTTAATCAAAGCGTAAGGCCCCATAATTGAGGCCTTACGTTAAACGAGTTACCGCAACTGACGCTGCAGGCGGCGCGTATCAAAGCTCAGGGAGGTCGCCCCCAGCGCTGAGATTTGCAGCAGGCCCGAAGCAATCATCAGGTTCTTCAGGAAGTGCAGCAGGGTGTTCTGGTCGGCAAAGTTGTGGTGGAAAAACACCGCTGTTGCTACGGTGAACACGGCAAGCAAGGCCGCAATCAACCGCGTACGGTAACCCACCAGCAGCAGAACGCCGCCTCCCACCTCAGCCGCCAGGGCAATAAGATACCCGAGTAACGGGAACGGCAGCCCTACCGAGGCAATATAGCCCTGCGTCGCCTCAGGCGTAGCAATTTTCCCCAATCCGCTGACGATAAAAATCGCAGCAATCACGATGCGACCCAAGGTCGCGAAGTTAGTAGCGTATCTGTCCATCCGGATTTCCCGTTAAGTTGATTGATGCGCGTTGTCGCTATCAGGACAGCGCGGCAATCTGGCCTTTGGCATCGGCGAGCGCGGCATTTTTCGCGTCATCGCCACGGCTTAAGTTTTCAGCGCGGATAATCGTCACGTCGGTCAGGCCTATGAAGCCCAGAACCGCTTTCAGATAAGACTCCTGATGCTCCAGGAAGGCCGCCGGGCTGTCGCCGGTGTACTGACCACCGCGTGAAGAGGCGATGAACACTTTTTTGCCTTTTGGCAGCAGGCCTTCCGGGCCATTGGCGCCGTACTGGAAGGTACGCCCGGCCACGCAAACGCGGTCAATCCACGCCTTGAGCTGGGAAGGAATGGAGAAGTTGTACATCGGCACGCCAATAACAATCACGTCGGCAGCGAACAGATCGTCGATGAACGCCCCCCCGGCGGCCAGGTCTTCGCCCAGCGCCGCGTCGGTCACTTCAGCCCCCTGGAAAGCGGCAATGTGTTTATCCGACAGGTGCTGAGCCGGGGCCTGAACCAGGTCCCGGTAAATCACGGTCGCGCCGGGGTGCAGCGTTTTCTGGCGGGCAACAATCTCCGCCGACAGCTGGCGGCTGACGGAATAACCGCCCAGAACACTGGTATCAATATGCAGAATAGTCGACATGGTTTTGGCCTCAGAAATAGAGCTTTGTTTAGGGGATAAGCGCGTAAAAAGTTTTTTAAAAGCCGTTAACATAGCGGAGCTCAATCTTCAGGATTCGCTGAACATGGCAGTCACTATGCCACCGCCTTATCCACCCGAATAGCCGTTATATTTCGATGCAACCCATCGACCCAGCCGATACATCATCGCCGATGACAAAGCCAACGCGAGGCGCTATATTGCGCTTCACCCCTTCACAGTCAGGCAGGAATCACAATGCTGGACGGTATTTCGCTGGACCAACTTCGCACGTTTATTGCCGCCGTCGACGAAGGCAGCTTTTCCGCGGCCGCCCGCAAAATGTATCGGGCCCAGTCGGTGATAAGCGATTTGATCAGGGGGCTGGAGGCGCAAATTGGCGTGCAGCTGTTCGACCGTTCTGGCCGGTATCCGAAGCTCACGCCCGAGGGTGAAGTACTGCTGGCCGACGCCCGTGGCATTGTCTCTCGCGTTGATTTTATGAAGGCCCGCGCACGGGGCATGTCGTCAGGGCTGGAATCGGAACTCTCGGTGGTGGTGGACGTTTTCTTTCCGCTGGAGGCAATGACTTCGGCGGCAAAAGCTTTCCGCGAACAGTTTCCTGGCACGCCGCTGCGCCTGTTTGTTGAGGCGCTTGGCGGCGGCTATAAGCCCGTGCTTAACGGCAGCGCGGGCATTGGCATTCTCGGTTCACTGCCGGATATGCCCGCATCGTTAACCGGAGAGCGCCTGACCGGGGTCTCGCTGGTAATGGTCGCCGCTCCCGACCATCCGCTGGCACAGTTCGAAGGCATCGTGCCAAAGTCAGAACTGACCAAACACGTACAGCTGGTGCTGACCGACCGCTCCGAACTTTCCAAAGGCAAAGAGTTTGGCGTGATGTCCCCTTCCACCTGGCGACTGGGCGATCTGCTGGCCAAACACGCCTTTTTGCTCGACGGCCTGGGCTGGGGCAGCATGCCGTCACACGTTGTGGAGCGGGATATCAGCGAAGGACGGCTGGTGCGGTTGAACATTGAGGACGTACCGCCGGGCGGCCTCGCGCTGCCGATGTTTGGCGTCTACCCCATTGCCTCTCCGCCAGGCCCGGCCGGACGCTGGCTGATAGAGCGGCTTAAAAACCTCTGCCCGGCTAAGCTGGCCGCCAGCCGGCTTAAAGACTAGCGGCGAACGATCGGCCGGTGGGCCCCCTTTGGTAACCAGAAAAATTCCTGCCGCCCCGTTCCAAACATCATGAGATCGATTATCATTCCCTTCCTAAATTTTCCCGTTCTGAAGGTCATCCATGTTCACAGTGTTTACCGCCAAAGCTCGCTGGCTGCTCGCTGCCGTTGCGTTGCTGAGCTGTGCTGCCCAGGCCGCACCGATTGTTGTTACCGACGTAGCGGGTCGGGAAGTTACGCTGCCGCATCCGGCCAAACGCGTGATGCTGGCGGATGCACGAGCCCTGCTAGCGCTCAACATTATTCATCCGAAGGATCCGCTGGAAAATATTATTGCCTGGGATAACTCGCTGAAAACCAAAGCGCCTGACCTGGCGGATGCCTACGCGAGAAAATTCCCGCAGGTGAGTAAAATCACGATGTTTGAAAATCCGTACTACACGGATTTCAGCGTCGAAAAAGCGGTTACCTTACAGCCTGATCTGATCATTTTTGACATCGGCGTGCTGGCTAAGCTGAAGAACAGCGGCGTGCTGAGCCAGCTGGAAAAAGTCGGCATTCCGGTACTGATTATCGACTTCCGCCAGCAGCCGCTGACCAATACCCTGCCGAGCATCGAGCTGCTGGGCAAAGTGTTTGATGAGCAGAAAAACGCGGACGCCTTTATTCAGCACTACCAGCAGCGGATGAACCTGGTGCGCGAGCGTGTGGCCACGCTGAAACCAGAGCAGCGTCCGAGCGTGTTTATTGAGCGTGCGGCAGGTATTCGCGGCGATGAATGCTGCCAGACCTTCGGTAAAGGCAGTTACGGCCAGTTTATTGATACCGCCGGCGGCAACAACGTGGGCAGCAAACTGTTCCCGGAAATGAGCGGCCAGGTAAATACCGAGCAGGTTATCACCAGCAACCCGGACTTCTACCTGATGACCGGTGCCGACTGGAACCGTGGCAACCGCGCGCCTAAAGCGGTACCGCTGGGTTATATGGCCGACAAAGCCGTGGCCGAGCAAAAGCTTAAAGGGCTAATGAACCGCACCGGGATTAACGTGCTGACGGCAGTCAAAGAGAAACGCGTCATGGCGATTTACCACCAGTTCTATGACTCCCCGCTGAACTATATTGCGGTAGAAACTATCGCTAAGTTCCTGCACCCGGACCTGTTCAAGGACATCGATCCGCAGGCCGACATCGAGCAGGTTCACAAACAGTTTACCGCCCTGGACTACAGCGGCGTTTTCTGGGTTACCCCATAAATCAAAAACATGCCGGGCTGAATCAACAGCTCGGTTTTTTTTGCTTACTTTTTGCCTTATTCCGAATTATTCCGCAACAAAACTATTTACTTGAAAATAATTATCATTAAGATTGTCATTTCCAAAAAAACTGATAACAACAACCCCATATTCTATAGGAATGATGATGCGCCCCCTTTTTCGTGTCTCTCTCCTGGCAAGCGCGATAGCATTTGCGCTGCCAGCTCTCGCTGCTGACAAAACCCAAACAGATAAAGATGCCGCAGAAAAACCTGCTGACGACATTACCGTGGTCGGCAACTGGCTGGATAATCCTGACACCAGCACCGTGCTGCTTAACCACCCAGGCGCACGCTCAATCGTCACCGAGCAGCAGCTTCGTGAGCAAGGCTCAGAGACGCTTGCCGATGCGCTGAAGGGCATTCCAGGCGTCCAGGTCCGTGACAGCAACGGTACCGGCGGCAGCGACATTTCTCTCAACGTGGGCATTCGTGGCCTGACCTCTCGCCTGTCTCCACGTTCCACTATCCTGATGGACGGCGTTCCGCTGGCGGTTGCGCCATACGGCCAGCCACAGCTTTCCATGGCGCCATTGGGCACGGGCAATATTCAATCCATTGACGTGGTTCGCGGCGGCGGCGCAGTGCGTTATGGACCGCAAAACGTGGGCGGCGTGATTAACTTCGTTACCCGCGACATTCCAAAAGAGTTCGGCGGCACCGTTAGCGCGCAGACTCAGGGCGCCAGCCACGGCGGTCTGAAGACGCTGACCAGCGCGTCCGTGGGCGGCACGGCGGATAACGGCTTTGGTGCAGAGCTGCTTTACTCCGGTCTGCACGGCCAGGGCTACCGCGAGAGCAACGACAATACCGACATCGACGACTTCATGCTGAAGACGAAATATAACTTCACCGATCGCGATGAGCTGCAGGCTAACTTCCACTACTATGAAGCGCAGTCCGGCATGCCGGGCGGCCTGACTACCGCGCAGTATGCGCAGGATCCTTTCCAGTCTGACCGCCGCTGGGACCGTTTTGAAGGCCGCCGCAAGGACATGTCCTTCAAATACAAACACACCGAAGACGACAAAAAGCTGGAAGTCCTGACCTACTTCACCGACAGCTACCGCAGCAGCGACCTGGAGTACTTCAAGGGCAACAAACGCACGCTGAACTCCGCGCCGCGTAACTACTCGACCTGGGCGATTGAGCCAACCTATTCCCAGCTGTTCCGCTTCTGGGATATGTCTCACGAGGTCACCCTGGGCTACCGCTACCTGAACGAAACGTCGGACGAGAAGGGTTACCGCACGCCAAAAGCGTATGACCCGGCGACAACCTTCACCAAACCGGACATGAGCGAGTACTACCAGCACAGCTCCGGCGGTACCGCGGCTAACGCCTTCTATATTGATGATGCGATTAACGTCAGCAACTGGACGATTACGCCGGGCCTGCGCTATGAAAGCATCAAAACGCACACCAGTGATTCCTTCCAGAACATCGACCGCGAGAAGACCTACAGCGAGCCGCTGCCTTCTATTAGCGTGATGTACCATATGTCTGACGCCTGGAAACTGTTCGCCAACGCCAGCACTTCCTTCGGCAGCATGCAGTACTTCCAGCTGACCCGTGGCGGCAGCGGCAACCAGCCGGCAGCGGGCCTGACCCCGGAAAAAGCGCATACCTATGAGTTCGGTACCCGCTATGACGATACATCGCTGAAAGCCGAAGCAACGCTGTTCTACATCGACTTCAACGATCAGCTGCAGTACATCAACAATATCGTGGGCTGGACGAACCTCGGCGCGACCAAGCATCAGGGTCTCGAACTGGCGCTGAATTACGACCTGAGCGAAGTAAACCGTGCGCTGGACGGCGTGAGCGTGTACACCACCTACACCTATACCAAAGCCACTAGCAACAAAGGCGACTTCGCCGGTAAAGACCTGCCGTTCTACTCTCGTCAGGTTTACACCGTGGGTACGCGCTACGCGACCGGAAACTGGGTGTGGAATCTGGACAGCTTTGCTCAGTCTAAACAGAGCTCTCCGGGTACCGGGCCGAACTACATCACCGACGAAAGCGCGGACGGGCAGTTTGGTAACATCGCAGGTTATATGGTGTGGAATATGCGCGGCGAGTACGACTTCGGGCCGTCGCTGTCTCACCTGAAGCTGGGTGCCGGGATTAAAAACCTGTTCGATCAGCGTTATTACACGCGTTCAAACGACAATAACTCCGGTAAATACGTAGGCGAACCGCGCACCTTCTTCGTGCAGGGTTCTCTGGCGTTCTGATAAAGACCCTCACCCTAACCCTCTCCCTGGAAGGGAGAGGGGATTAATAGGTACGACGCTCTCACGCTTTGGTGGGAGGGGAAAACTACTCCAGATCCCCGCCGTTGCTGGCAATCACCTTCTTATACCAGTGGAACGACTTCTTCGGCGTACGCGCCAGCGTCCCCTTTCCTTCATCATCACGGTCAACGTACACAAAACCGTAGCGCTTGCTCATTTCGCCGGTTGAAGCCGACACCAGGTCAATACAGCCCCACGAGGTGTAGCCCATGACCGGAATACCGTCCTCAATTGCCTCGCCCATCGCTTTAATGTGCTCGCGCAGATAGCTGATGCGGTAGTCGTCGTTGATTTCCCCTTTCGCATTCACTTCATCCTTCGCGCCCAGCCCGTTTTCCACCAGGAACAGCGGCTTCTGATAGCGGTCGTACATCATGTTCATGGTGATGCGCAGGCCGAGCGGGTCAATGCCCCAGCCCCACTGGCTGAAGGTAATGTGCGGGTTTTTGAGCGATTTAATGATGTTCGCCGGATTGGTGTTGCCCTCGTTCATGTCTGCCGAAGCGCAGCGTGAGGCGTAATAGCTGAAGGAGACAAAATCGACGGTGTTCTTCAGGATTTCGTTGTCGCCAGGCTCGGTGACAATCTCAATGCCTTTCTCACGGAACATGCGCGCGGCATAGGCCGGATAAGCCCCACGCGCCTGCACGTCAATAAAGAACAGGTTCTCGCGATCTTTCTCCAGCGCCGCCCAAACGTCTTCGGGTTTGCAGCTGTACGGATAGAAATTACCGCCCGCCAGCATGCAGCCAACCTGGTTTTGCGGGTTAACTTCGTGCGCAATTTTGGTGACCAGCGCGCTGGCGACCAGCTCATGGTGCGCGGCCTGGTACATCACCTGCTCTTTGTTATCACCTGCCTCAAACACCAGCCCGGCGCCGGAAAACGGGCTGTGCAGCATGATGTTGATTTCGTTGAAGGTGAGCCAGTATTTCACCAGGCCGTCGAACGCTTCAAAGCAGGTGCGCGCGTAGCGGCTGAAAAACTCCACCATTTTACGGTTACGCCATGAGCCGTATTCCTGCACCAGATGCATCGGCACGTCGAAGTGGCACAGCGTGACCAGCGGTTCGATATTGTGCTTTTTGCACTCGGCGAACATATCACGGTAAAACGCGATGCCTTCCGCATTCGGCGTGGTTTCATCACCTTTAGGGAAAATACGGCTCCACGCGATAGAGGTGCGGAAAACGGTAAACCCCATTTCAGCCATCAGCGCGATGTCGTCTTTGTAGCGATGGTAAAAATCTATGGCCTGGTGGCTGGGGTAGAACTCATCGGCGCGCAGCTCAAAGCGCTTGTCCACCCCGAGTTTAACCCCAAGGCGGTTTTCGCCATGCGGGATCATGTCGACGGTACTCAGCCCCTTCCCGCCTGCCTGATACGCGCCTTCAGCCTGATTAGCCGCAATAGCGCCGCCCCATAAAAATCCTTTTGGAAAAGCTGTCTCAGCCATTTTTACCTCTGTTTAAAGTGTTTTTACTGCATTATCTGGTGGTACAAATGCCGCGCTGCTGCCCTGCTCTTTTGCTTTAGCGTCCTCAACGGGAATGTCTTCAAACCCAAGAATAAGCGTAGTAATAAACGAGAGCACCACGGCCAGAATCATTACCGCCACAACCCAAACGATGCTCATCGGGTTGGCCGGGTCAAAAAACTGCACGCTGGTGAAAAGCCCCGGAGAGGCCATGGAATGGCTGGCAAGGCCGCCGATACCGGCTACGGCACCGCAAATAAAGCCGCTAATCAGGCAGGCAATCAGCGGGCGTTTCAGCCGCACCGCCACGCCGTAAAGTGCGGGTTCAGAAATACCGGCCACAATTGCCGACGCGGCGGCAGCAAGCGCTGTCTGACGCAGTTCCGGGTTTTTAGTCCGCCAGGCAACGGCCAAAGAGGAGCCGCCGAGCGACAGGTTGGCACCAATTTCAGACGGCATAACCATACCTTCTTTGCCGGTTTCAGCGATGGTCTGGATAATCGTCGGCGTAAACACGCGGTGCATACCCGTCATCACCAGCAGCGGCCATATCGCGCCCATAATGGCAACGGAAAGCCAGCCCAGGTAGCCGTGCACGGTATACACCAGCGAAGAAATCCCGCTACCGATCCAGATCCCTAAAGGCCCAATCAGTAAAATCGCTATCGGGGCGGAAACCAACACGATCAGCATCGGCTTAAGGAAGTTTTTGGTCACCGCAGGCGTAATATGGTCAATCCATCGTTCGATGTACGACAGCAGCCAGGTCATCACCAACGCGGGAATAACGGTATAGGTGTACTTCACGGCAGTCACGGGAATACCCATAAAATCAACCGCCTGCCCCTGCGCCGCTTTTGCCATCAGGTCAATAAATGCCGGATGCACCAGCACCCCGGCGATAGCAATCGCCAGCGACATATTGGTTTTAAACTTCACGGCGGCGGAAGCCGCCACCATCACCGGCAGGAAGAAGAAAGCGCCGTCGCCGATGAGGTTCAGAATAATCAACGTGGAGGAGGTCTTTTCAAACAGCCCGGTCATCGCGAGAATCATCGCCAGCAGCTTCACCATTGAGCCGCCGATAATGGCCGGGATAAGCGGAGACATGGTGCCAATCAGCGCGTCCAGAATACCGGCCCCGATACGTTTCAGGGTCAGCTTGCCTTTTGCCCCTGCCTGCGGCCTGTCTCCGGCCCCTTCCGGCAAATGCTTCAGCACTTCGGCGTAGGCCTGAGAAACCGTATTACCGATGATGACCTGGCACTGCTGGTCGTTCTTTACCACGCCCAGCACGCCGGAAATCGCCTTCAGCCTGGCGCTATCGACGCTCGCGTCGTCCCGCAAAACAAAGCGCAACCGCGTCATGCAGTGGGTCACCGCCACCACGTTTTCCGCCCCGCCTAAAGCCTCGACAATCTGTCGGGATACTGCCTCGTACTTGTTCGCCATGAGGTGAAACTCTCTTGTTATGATTTCGTAGGTAACCGGTTCCACATAATCATGTTTAGTTAAAAATCAGATCACAACGATTATTTTTTTGGCGATCAAATTTTGTGATTCATGTCGAAATACAGCCTACGCTGCGTCCCGACGGTGAAATGTGTAAAATGGTCAGAAATGACGAACTTACGGGAAGCCCTCATGTCGACAATGCAGGAAGTGGCGAAAAAAGCAGGCGTGTCAAAGGCGACCGTTTCGCGCGTGCTGTCCGGGAAAGGCTACGTGAGCGAGGCCACCAAAACGCAGGTTTACCAGGCGATTCAGGAAACGGGCTACCGGCCAAACCTGCTGGCGCGTAACCTGGCGACCAGCAAATCAGGCTACATTGGCCTGGTGGTGACCAACACCTTGTACAGCGGGAATTATTTTAGCGAACTGCTTTCCCAGGCCGCGCTAAAGCTGGAGGCCAGCGGGCGGCAGCTGATCCTCGCCGACGGGAAACACAGCGCCCACGAAGAGCAGGCGGCGGTGCAGTTCCTGCTCGATTTACACTGCGATGCGGTAATCGTTTATCCCCGTTTTCTCAGCGTGGACGAGATGGACGAGCTGATTGAACGGCACAGGCAGCCGATCATGGTGATGAACCGTAAGCTGCGCAAACACCAAAGCCACTGTATTTGCTGCGATCATAAAGGCTCCAGCTTCAACGCCACGCGTTATCTGATTGAGCAGGGCCACCGGGACATTGCTTTTATTACCGGCGTGCTTGATTCTCCGACGGCAAGAGAGCGCCTTGCTGGCTACCGCGAGGCGCTTGAACAGGCGGGGCTGCCGGTGCGAGAAGCACTGATTGCCACCGGGAAATGGACGCCCGCCAGCGGCGCTTCTGGCGTTGAACACCTGCTCTCCACGAAGCAGCGCTTCAGCGCCCTGGTCGCCAGCAACGATGAGATGGCTATCGGCGCCATCAGCAGGCTCGGTCAGGCTGGCCTGTCGGTGCCAGGCGATGTTTCCGTTATCGGCTTTGATAATGTCCCGACCGGGGCTTTTCTCTCCCCCCCGCTGTCGAGCGTGAAAGAGCCGGTGAGCGAGATGATCCATGAGGTAATTAACCGCCTGACGGCGATGCTGGACGGAGGGTATTTTTCAAAAGATAACTTGTACAGTTCAGAGATGATCGTGCGCGAATCCGTAGGGAAAGGTCCTTATTTTCAGCAAAAATGAGTCAAAGAAAAAGGAGCGAAATTCGCTCCTTTTGATCATTTAAACACGGCTACCTGACACTGCCTCCACCGCAAAAGCCGCGATTTGCCCATCCTGCTCTTTGGTGGCGCCCGACACGCCAATAGCGCCGATAACCACGCCCTCAGCGTTTCGCAGCGGGATACCGCCGGCAATGCCCACCAGCCCGCCGTTGCTGTTCTCGAGCGAATAGGCAGGGCCGTTCGGATGCAAATTCATGCCCACGTCTTCGCTGTTGGCCTGGAACAACACCGCCGTACGCGCTTTGCGCATGGCGATATCAATGGTGGCCAGGAAAGTCCCGTCCATACGGGCAAAGGCCGTTAGATGGCCGCCGCCGTCCAGCACCACGGCTGAAACGGGTGGAAAGCGGTGAGTTTCTACCGCCGTTTTTACGCTGGCGAGCAGCGTTTCTGCAAGAGCTAAACTGACCGTCACGATAGAAACCTCAATGGGCTAACGGGGGATGTTTTTTGGCGTCCATAACCGCCCAGGTGTGAATAAGCAGGCCGAAGACCGCCAGAATCGCACCGACCCAGCCGGTGGACTCCCAGCCAAACCCGGCTGAAATAGTCACCCCGCCAAGCCAGGCGCCCAGCGCGTTGGCAATGTTAAACGCCGAGTGGTTCATCGCTGCCGCCATGGTTTGCGCATCACCGGCAACGTCCATCAGGCGAATTTGCAGCACCGAGGAGAGCGACACCATGGTGCCCACCAGCATCACGGTTACCGCACCAAGCCACGGATAATGCGAGGTATAAACGTATGCGCTGAGCACCAGGATCGCCCAAATCAGCAGCAGGCGAACGGTTTTCTCCAGCCCGCGATCCGCCAGGCGACCGCCGACAATATTGCCGACTATCATACCCAGGCCAAACATCGACAGGATCACCGGGATCATGCCCACCGACTGGTGCGCCAGCTCCAGCATCGTTGGCTTGACGTAGCTGAAGACGGAGAACATCCCGCCGCTGCCAATGGCGCCGATAGCCAGCGTCAGCAGTACCTGCTTACGGGTCAGCGCGGTCAGCTCACGCAGCGGACTGGCATCTTTATCCCCGGCACGCCAGGGAACCCAGGCCCACACCAGAATCAGCGTCAATACGGCAAGACCACCCACGATAGCAAACGCGCTGCGCCAGCCGAACAGCTGCCCGATGGCCGCCACCGCCGGTACGCCCAGTAAATTGGCGATTGTCAGGCCCAGCAGCACCATCGACACCGCCTGCGCACGCTTCGAACGTTCAACAAGGCTTGCCGCCAGCAATGCTGCCACGCCAAAGAACGTGCCGTGCGGGAAACCGGCCAGAAAACGCGCCAGCATCATCGAGTAGTACCCGGGCGCAAAAGCACTCAGCAGGTTGCCGACGGCGAACATTGCCATCAAGGCAATAAGAAAATCTCGCCGCGCCATGCGTGCGCCAAGCACAGCCAGTAGCGGAGCACCGACCACCACGCCCAGCGCGTAAATGCTGATCAGGTGGCCCGCAGAAGGAATGGAAACGTGCAGCCCGTTAGCGGCATCGGGCAGCAATCCCATGATAACGAATTCGCCGGTACCGATGGCGAAGCCGCCCATGCCGAGCGCGAACAGCGCTTTCAGCAGCCCCGAACGCGACAGGGAAACCGTATCGGCCCTTCGTTCCTGGGCCTGTTCATTAAGTGATGACATAGTTTTTTAACTTGTGCAGGTGAACAACAAAATACGCCCCGGGCGCGGATTCGCTCGGGGCGCGAGAGAGTACTAAAGCGATGTTTTACGGTGCGGGGGCGCCATAAATTCGGCCCCCAGCGGCGTGCTAATGTGCTCAGCTAAAATGGCGTCGATGTCGCGTTTGTCTTCGGCGGTCAACGTCCAGCCGGAAACCTCTTCCACCCCGTTTAGCTGTTCCGGACGGCGAGCGCCCCACAGCGCGATGGTTGGACCCGCATCGAGAACCCAACGCAGCGCCAGCGCCATCACACTCTTGCCGTAACGCGCTTCAGCAAAGGCCTTCAACGCTTCGACCGCCGCCAGATACTGCGCAAAGCGCGGCGGCTGGAATTTAGGATCGAAGCTGCGCAAGTCGCCTTCACCAAATACGGTTTCCGGCGTCATTCGGCCTGACAGCAGGCCACGGCAAATCGCGCCATAGGCCAGCACGACCATCTGGTGATATTTCGCATACGGCAGCAGCTCCGTTTCTGTTTCGCCACGTTCAAACAGGTTCAGCGGCGGCTGCATCGTCGCCAGCGGAGCCACGCTGCGGAACCGATCCATCTGTACTGGCGAATAGTTGCTGACGCCCAGCGCGCGGAACTTCCCCTGCTGGTGTAGCGTTTCGAGCACGCGTGCGGTTTCCTCAATCGCCACCAAATCGTCCGGCCAATGAACCTGGTACAGGTCAATGTAATCCGTTTGCAGGCGGCGGAGCGAGTCTTCTATTTCCTGACGAATGCGCTGCGGCGTGGAATTGCGCGAGACGCGGCCTGCATCGTCCCAGTCCAGCGCCACCTTGGTGGCAATAATGGCCCTGTCACGGCGGCCTGCCAGCGCTTTGCCCACCACCTCTTCCGAATGCCCGAAGCCATAAACGGGCGCGGTGTCGATAAGGTTGATGCCGCGCTCCAGCGCCTCATGCAGCGTGGCAATCGACTGCTCGTCGTTGCTGCCGCCCCACATGCTGCCGCCAATGGCCCACGTTCCCAGGCCGATACGGCTGACCGGCTCGGTGATGCCCGCAATGTGAATCGTTTCGATTGCCATGATTTACCCCTGTCTGTTCTGTGAACTTATAATAACTCATGTTAAGTTGAATTAATTTCAACGAACCCTTGATGACGAAGGCCACTTTTATGCCTGCTCCGGTCCGCGGCGAGCTTGCCGACCTCAACGTTTTTTTAACTATTTGCCGCCGCAAAAGCTTCCGCCTGGCGGCCTCCGAGCTGGGCGTTTCCACCTCGGCGCTGAGCCATACCATGCGCGGGCTGGAAGAACGACTCGGGGTTCGCCTGCTCAACCGCACCAGCCGTTCCGTGGTGCCAACCGACGCCGGCGAAGCCCTGCTTGGCCACCTGGAAACCGGTTTTTCCCATATCCGCATGGCGCTCGATGAGCTCGATCATTACCGTGAATCCCCGGTCGGGCGGCTGCGAATTAATATTCCGCGAGACGCCGCGCAGCTGCTGTTTGCCCCGGTGCTGGCGAAATTTATGTCCCTGTATCCACGGCTTCAGATGGAAATAACCGTCGACAACACTCTGGTCGATATTATCGGCAGCGGCTATGACGCCGGGATTCGCTACGGCGAGAGCGTCCCCAAAGATATGATTGCCATGCCGGTGACGCGCAAGCTCCGGTGGATTGTTGTCGCCTCGCCCGAGTATTTGAAAAATAGCGCTCACCTGCCCCTGTCTCACCCGAACGATCTCTTTGGGCATCAGTGCATCCGCATGCGGCTAGGCAACGGCACGCTTTACAAGTGGGAGCTTAACCGGGGCAAAGAGGCGCTGGCGCTGGATGTGCCCGGTTCGCTGATTCTTAACGAAAGTGACATGATCATCGACACCGCTTTAAACGGCTTTGGCCTGGCGTATTGCCTGGACGTACGAGTTCGCCCTCTGCTGGAAAGCGGCCAGCTGGTGCAGGTTATCCCGGAATGGGTCTGTGAAGACGAGCCGATGGTGATGTATTACCCGAGCCGCAGGCAGCTTCATCCTGGCCTGAGAAGGCTTATCGAGATGATGCGCGAGGCCACGCTGTACTGACATAAATATTTCATGTTAATAATCAATTACTAAACGTTCTCCTTCGTGCTACCGGAATTAAATAGCTTGCAATAACATAGCGCGCTATTTAAATTCATCCGCAGTCAGCGCCACATTACGGCGCTTCAGCCGCAATTAAATAGCACGCGATACAATCGCAAAGGAGATAATATGTCACGCTCATTACTGATAGCCATGGGTTTAACCGCCTCAAGCCTTACCTCTGCTTTCGCCGCCGATGCGCCTGCCCCGACGGTTGGCGTGAGTAAATTCCTCTCCGTTTTAAACAGCGGTGGCGGTAAACCCATCGAGCAGCTCACCCCGCAGGCCGCGCGTCAGGTACTGATCGGCGCCCAGGAAGGGGCCAAACTGCCCGCCGCCGAGGTCTCTGAAAAGACAATTACCGTTGGTGGAAAACCCCTGACGCTGACCATCGTTAAGCCGGAAAACGCCAGCGGCACGCTGCCGGTATTTATGTTCTTCCACGGCGGCGGCTGGGTGCTGGGCGACTTCCAGACCCACGAGCGCCTGGTGCGTGATTTAGTCTCTGAGTCAGGCGCGGCGGCGGTGTTCGTGAACTACACCCCGTCGCCGGAAGCGCACTTCCCTGTTGCCATCAATCAGGCCTATGAAGCCACCCGCTGGGTTGCCGAACACGGCAGCGAAATTGGCGTAGACGGCAGCCGCCTGGCGCTGGCCGGGAACAGCGTGGGCGGGAATATGGTTGCCGCCGTAGCGCTACAGGCCAAAGCCCAGCATACCCCGGCGATTCGCTACCAGGTTATGCTGTGGCCGGTGACCGATGCTCGCTTTGATACCGGCTCCTATAACCAGTTCTCAAACGGCTATTTCCTGAGTAAAAACATGATGAAATGGTTCTGGGATAGCTACACCACGAAAGAGAGCGATCGCCGCAATATTCTCGCCTCTCCGCTGCAAGCCAGCCGCGAGCAGCTGAAAGGCCTGCCGCCAACCTTGATTCAGACGGCGGAACTCGACGTACTGCGCGATGAAGGCGAAGCCTTTGGCCGCAAGCTTGACGCCGCAGGCGTACCGGTGACCGTCACCCGCTATAATGGCATGATCCACGATTACGGCCTGCTGAACGCAATTAGCGAAGAGCCGACCGTGCGCACCGCTCTTGCCCAGGCCGCAGGCGAGCTTCGTGCCCACCTGAACTAAGCCCAGCGCGGTAGAATTGGGGGTAACGGCAGTTATCCCCTTTGGACTTCAGCTGCCATCATCGATCGTGCAAAAAAATTCATCTGCCGACATTGACCTGGTTGATTCACGTCAAGGTGGCGCTCCGCCGAAAGCGCAAGATATCTGTTCGCGAATAATAGAAATTGTATTATTCCGCGATGAAATTAATTACTAATAAGACAGATGAGTGAATGACTGATGAGCAAGCTGAAAAAGTTGATTCTGCCGCTGGGCCTGGTCAGCGGCCTGGCAAACGCCGCCCTGCCGCTGTTCAACGGGCACGGTGCGCCGGGGGATGTGCATATCGATAACGGGGGGCCGGTCTTTCTCAACGGCAAGCAGATGGTGTTGAAGAAGGTCAACGATAACTTCTATGAGGCGCATGGTCAGGGCGTGGTGTTATCCATTGCGGTGATGCCTGACGGCAGTCCTTCCGTCAGTTGGACCGGTAAACACCGGGCTCACGGGGAAATTATTCCGACAGAAAAGTAACGCATCAAGGCTTTTATCTGGCGGGTGAGAGAGCCTCACCCGCGCATCGTCTTATTCCGCTTTCGCAGGCTTCAGACGCTGGGTCAGGCCGCGCAGGAAGTAGCGCAGGAACTGATCGCCGCACTCGCGGTAGTTTTTATGATCCGGGTTACGCATCATGGCGGTAATTTCCGGCATAGAGATGCGGAACTGCTGGGCGGTCAGAATCTCCAGCACGTCGTCGGACTTCAGCTCAAAAGCGATACGCAGCTTTTTCAGGATAATGTTGTTGGTCATCCGACGCTCAAGCTTCGGCTCCGGTTTGCTTTCATCTTTGCCGCGTTTGAAGTAGATCAGACCGTTGAGAAAGTTTGCCATGATCAGATCCGGGCAGGCTTTGAAGCCCTCTTCGTCCTCTTTCTTCAGCCACGGAACGATTTGTTCAGCGGGGACGTCGGTGCCGGTCAGGGCAAGGATCTTAACGATTCCATCGTTATTCAGGTTCAGCATATAGCGAACGCTTAGCAGTACGTCATTATTCAACATGGGGCAATCTCAGGGTCCAAAAGCGGGCAGTATATAGAGAAGCGACCGCGTTGTAACATAAACCAGGCGGATTTATCCGCTTGTCCCGTCATTGGCGGCCGTTTATTGGCAACGCTCAGGCTTAAGGGTAGACTCGATGGGCGAATTTTCCTCATAAAAGGCAACCATTTGATACTACGACTTTGGCAAGAATCTGACCGTCCCTTCCTACGTACCCTTTATCTCCACGCCCGCCGAAAAGCCTGGCCCTGGCTGGACAGCAGCGCCTGGCAGCTTGAAGACTTTGACAGTTCCACTCAGGATGAACGCATCTGGGTAGCCGAAGAAAACGGGCACCGCATTGGCTTCGCTTCCGTCTGGGTACAGGACAACTTTCTGCATAACCTGTTCGTCAGCCCGGAATCTCAGAGAACGGGTGCGGGCAAGGCGCTGCTGGAGAAAGTGCAGAGTGAATTTACCGGCACGGGATCGTTAAAGTGCCTGGCGAAAAATGAACACGCGATTGAGTTTTATCGGCGTAACGGCTGGCATATAGAAGCGCCGGGAGACGGGCCCGACGGCGAGTATTATTTACTGCATTATGTGCTGAAGTAGCCCCTCATCTCCTGAAAATAATCTCTCCCCCTCACCCCGGCCCTCTCCCAGAGGGAGAGGGGGAAAGCAAGAATGGGCCCTCTCCCAGAGGGAGAGGGGGAAAGCAAGAATGGAGCTGCGTCTAAATTTTCACACCGCTCTGAAGGCGATCTCGCTCGGGATCACTTCCCCGTTCCAGTAAAGATGAGCGGCCACGCGGCCGGCCAGCTCACGGTACAGCGTGGTGATGTCGCTTTCCGGGCGGTTGATGACCGTCGGCTTACCGGCATCCAGGTCTTCACGCAGCGTAATGTGCAGCGGCAGCTGGCCCAGCAAAGTCGTGTGATACTGCTGCGCCAGCTTCTCAGCGCCGCCCGTGCCGAAGATAGGCTCCTGATGGCCGCAGTTGCTGCAAATATGAATGCTCATATTCTCTACAATGCCCACGACCGGCACCTCAACTTTCTCGAACATCACGATCCCTTTGCGGGCGTCAATCAGCGCGATGTCCTGCGGCGTGGTGACCACCATCGCCCCGGTAACCGGGATGTTCTGCGCCAGCGTCAGCTGGATATCACCGGTGCCCGGCGGCATATCGATGACCAGGTAATCCAGGTCAGGCCACAGGGTTTCCTGCAGCATCTGCATCAAAGCCTTGCTGGCCATCGGGCCGCGCCAGACCATGGCGTTTTCGTCGGTGACGAGGTAACCAATCGAGTTGGTCGCCAGGCCATGCGCCACGATCGGCGCCATGTGCTTGCCGTCCGGGGACGTTGGGCGTTCGTGCTCAGCGCCCAGCATGGTTGGGATCGACGGGCCATAAATATCGGCATCGAGAATACCGACTTTGGCCCCTTCAGCCGCCAAAGCCAGCGCCACGTTTACCGCAGTGGTCGATTTCCCCACGCCGCCTTTGCCGGAGCTAACGGCAATGATATTTTTTACGCCGTTAACGCCGGGCTGGTTCTTAACCCGCTTAAGCGTGGCAATGTGGTGATGCAGCTTCCAGTCCACCGCTTTCGCGCCGGTGATCCGCAGCAGGTCTGAACTGCAGGTCTCTTTCAGGGCGTCAAACCCGCTTTGCCAGGCGAACGGCATCTGTAGCTCGACGTGCAGCGTGTCGTCAAGCATCGCCACATGGTGCAGCGCCTTCAACGCGGTGAGATTGTGCTTCAAGGTAGGGTGCTGAAAATTGGCCAGGGTCCCGGCGACCATCGCGCGTAGCTGTTCCGGGGACTTGCTGGACGGGGATTGCGAATTCATCCCGACTCCTTATGTTTTTATCGGACATTGCAATCCGCTAAGCATACCAGAAACCGCGCCGCCTATTCATGTGCGGTTATTGCGGGCTTTGGGGTTACTAAACAATTGCCAATCCGGTAATATCGAATCCCCTTTTTTAAATCAGAAGATGCAATTCCCACTATGACTCAACCCGCGAAAAAAATATTGGTAACGTGCGCCCTGCCGTACGCAAACGGCTCAATCCACCTCGGTCACATGCTGGAGCATATTCAGGCTGATGTCTGGGTCCGTTACCAACGAATGCGCGGCAACGAGGTTAACTTCATCTGCGCAGACGACGCCCACGGCACGCCTATCATGCTGAAAGCTCAGCAACTGGGCATTACCCCGGAGCAGATGATTACCGAAATGAGTCAGGAGCATCAGACTGATTTTGCAGGCTTTAACATCAGCTATGACAACTACCACTCCACGCACAGCGACGAGAACCGCGAGCTGTCGGAGCTGATTTATGGCCGCCTGAAAGAGAACGGTTTTATCAAGAACCGCACTATTTCTCAGCTCTACGATCCGGAAAAAGGCATGTTCCTGCCGGACCGTTTTGTCAAAGGAACCTGCCCGAAATGTAAAGCTCCGGATCAGTACGGCGATAACTGTGAAGTGTGCGGCTCAACCTACAGCCCAACCGAACTTATCGATCCGAAATCCGTGGTGTCCGGCGCGACGCCAGAAATGCGTGATTCCGAGCACTTCTTCTTCGACCTGCCGTCCTTCAGCGAAATGCTGCAGGCGTGGACCCGCAGCGGCGCGCTGCAGGAGCAGGTGGCTAACAAGATGCAGGAGTGGTTCGAGTCCGGCCTGCAGCAGTGGGATATCTCCCGCGATGCGCCTTACTTCGGCTTCGAAATCCCGAACGCACCGGGAAAATATTTCTACGTCTGGCTGGATGCGCCGATCGGCTACATGGGCTCCTTTAAGAACCTGTGCGATAAGCGCGGCGACACCACCAGCTTCGACGAATACTGGAAGAAAGATTCCAGCACCGAGCTGTACCACTTCATCGGCAAAGACATCGTTTACTTCCACAGCCTGTTCTGGCCAGCCATGCTGGAAGGCAGCAACTTCCGCAAGCCGACCAACCTGTTTGTGCACGGCTACGTGACGGTAAACGGCGCGAAGATGTCCAAGTCTCGCGGTACCTTCATCAAAGCCAGCACCTGGCTGAATCACTTTGATGCCGACAGCTTGCGCTACTACTACACCGCGAAACTTTCTTCCCGCATCGACGATATCGACCTTAACCTGGAAGACTTCGTGCAGCGCGTGAACAGCGACATCGTCAACAAAGTGGTGAACCTTGCCTCCCGTAACGCCGGCTTCATCGCCAAACGTTTTGACGGCATGCTGGCGGCAGAGATTGCCGATGCCGAGTTGTACAAAACCTTTACCGACGCGGCAGAAAGCATCGGTGAAGCATGGAATAGCCGTGAGTTTGGCCGTGCCGTTCGCGAGATCATGGCGCTGGCGGATATCGCTAACCGCTACGTGGACGAACAGGCTCCGTGGGTTCTGGCTAAACAGGAAGGCCGCGATGCTGACCTGCAGGCTATCTGCTCCATGGGCATCAACCTGTTCCGCGTGCTGATGACCTACCTGAAGCCGGTTCTGCCGTCGCTGACTGAACGTGCAGAAGCGTTCCTGAACGCCGAACTGAGCTGGGACAGCATCGCCACGCCGCTGCTGAACCACAAAGTGAGCAGCTTCAAGGCGCTGTATAACCGTATTGAAACCAAACAGGTTGAAGCGCTGGTAGAAGCGTCTAAAGAAGAAGTGAAGGCGCTGAATTCCACGCCGGTAACCGGCCCGCTGGCGGACGATCCGATTCAGGAGACCATCACCTTTGATGACTTCGCGAAGGTGGATATGCGCATCGCGCTGATTGAGAAAGCGGAATTCGTAGAAGGCTCCGACAAGCTGCTGCGCCTGACGCTTGACCTCGGGGGCGAGAAACGCAACGTCTTCTCCGGTATTCGTACCGCTTATCCTGACCCGTCGAAGCTGGAAGGTCGCCTGACCGTGATGGTGGCCAACCTCGCCCCACGTAAGATGCGCTTTGGTGTCTCTGAAGGGATGGTGATGGCCGCAGGTCCTGGCGGGAAAGATATCTTCCTGCTGAGCCCGGACAGCGGTGCCCAGCCGGGCATGGCGGTTAAGTAAGCCCCTCACCCCGACCCTCTCCCCACAGGGGAGAGGGTGCAAAACAATTTAACTGCCTGTCTTTATCCCTGCCCTTTTAGGCAGAGGATGCAAAGCAATCGAACTACCTTGCCTTTATCCCCTCGCCCTTTTAGGGAGAGGGTTAGGGTGAGGGTAAAATCAGGCGTCTCGCGCCTGCCCGACGGTTTTATCCTTCAGGAACACCACCATTAAGCCAAGCCAGAGCACGCCGCCCAGCAGGTTAAACAGGCTGAACAGCCCGTTGCCACCGAACTGATAAATATGCTTGCTCAGCTCAATACCGACCGTAAAGATAAGCATCTGTAGCATCCCCATCGCCGCCGACACCGTACCTTTACTCATGTCGCTGGCAAACAGCGTCAGGCGCACCAGGCCGGCGTTCGCCAGGCCGATACCGAAGGCATAAAGACTCAGGCCCGCGGTCATCCACAGATAAGCGTGGGAAGAAACCACCGTTGCCACCGCGGCCACAATCAGGCCGGGTACAATCCACCAGCCGCCCATAATAATCAGGCTTCGCACGCTGCGGCGGGACGTAAGCTTCGCCAGCACCAGGTTACCGAGGATCAGCGCGCCAAAGATAGGCACCTGCAGCAGGCCGTATTCATAGGTGCTGAGATTTTCCCCGCTGATGATAATCACCGGCGACTGGGCAATCCACGCCAGCAGCGGCAGGCTCACAAAGCCCGTCGCCAGCGCACCCGAGACAAACCGCAGGTTTTTCAGCACCAGCTTATAGTCATGCCCAAGCTCTTTCAGAGAAAGCTTCTCGCCGAGGCGCGTTGCAGTTTCCGGCATGGCCTTGTGCAGCCCGAAGAAAGAGATAGCGGCCAGCAGTGCAAACAGGATGAACATTGTTTCCCAGGGAGCAACGTGTATCCACGCCGCGCCCACCAGCGGCCCCAGCAGAGGCGCTATCAGCGCCACGTTCGCCATCAGCGCCGTTATCTTGATACAAACCGACTCTTCGAACGATTCCTGAATAGCGGCGTAACCCACCGCGCCGATAAAGCACAGGCTGACGCCCTGCAGGAAGCGCAGGAAGGTGAACTGCTGAATATCCTGCGCCAGCAGCGTGGCAAGGCAGGTGACAATAAACCAGACCACGCCGGTCAGCATCACCGGACGGCGGCCAATACGGTCAGACAGCGGCCCGAGCAGCCACTGCAGGAACATGCCGCCGGCCAGGTAAGCCGTCATCGAGGTCGGTACCCATTCCACGCCCGCCTGGAACTGGTCCACGACGGCCAGCATCCCCGGCTGGATCATGTCATTGCCGATATAAGTTGAGAATTCGTAGAGCACCAGGCAGAGCGGGAACAGCAACGCCTGACGGCCTAACGATTTGTTAGCTATCGTATTATTTTGCATTAGGAACTCAGAAGATAAAGAAACGCGCAGAGTGTATTCAATTGCCCGTGCCAGCGGTAGTCAAAGGCTGACAAATAGCACGGGCTGTAAATGCGCGCCCATGATAACTCAATTCTATTAAGGATTTCTTAATCTGCGATGAATATTCTGCTGCCATTATATTAAGGTCAGTACGGTATTCGCCATTTACATGATGACAAGTTTTCCTAAACCAACGGTAAATAAGACAAAACTGCTTTACCGACTGCCACCCCGCTTCTATCTTTTCCAGCTTTGCATCCTGATAATACTGGCTGTCGTTTTTAGCTGGCTTTCGCGGGATGAAGGGCTCGACCGCTGGCTGACCGGCTACTGGTTTGACGCCGCAAGCCGTAGCTTTCCGCTGCAAAACGACCGGCTGTTGGATCTGCTGAACCACCGCCTGTTGAAGGATTTAGTGATTGCTGGCGGCGTTATCGCGCTGCTGTGGGGGCTCTGGCGCCGTCAGCCTCGGCTGGTCGTGGTGGCGCTGCTTATCGGGCTGGGTGCATTAACGGTCGGCATCCTGAAAGGGTTTAGCCACCATTCGTGCCCGTGGAGCCTGATGGAGTACGGCGGCAATGCGGCATCTTACCCACTGTTCGGGGCCGCACCGGCAGACAGCGGGCCGGGAAGATGCTTCCCCGGCGGCCATGCTTCCAGCGGCTTTGGCGTCATGGCGCTGTTTTTCTTGTTTTACCATGAACGCCCGCGCCTGGCGTGGTTTTTCCTCGGCTTTGGCTTGTTTCTTGGCTTGAGCATGGGATACGGCCAGGTGATGCGCGGCGCGCACTTTTTCAGCCACAACCTGTGGGCAGGTTGGTGGGTATGGGTAACCCAGGTGGCGCTTTACGGCGCGATTTCCACCTGGTTAGTTAAGGAACAGGACAAGTTATGATGGAAACGCTCAACCAGAATCTTTTTTTGCTCATTAATGCCACGCCGTCTTCACCGGAGTGGATGGTTAAGCTGGCAATATTCTTCGCTCGCGATCTGATCAGCATCGTCCCGCTGCTGATCGTCGTGCTCTGGCTGTGGGGCCAGCGCAAACAGATGTCCGCTCAACGTCAGGTGGTTATCAAAACGGGGATGGCGCTGGTGATTAGCGTGGCGCTCTCGTGGGTCATCGGGCACCTGTTCCCGCATCCCCGGCCTTTCGTTGTCGGGCTTGGCTACAACTTCCTGCACCACGCGCCGGATGATTCCTTCCCGAGCGACCACGGCACGGTAATTTTCACCTTTGCGCTGGCGTTCCTGTGCTGGCATCGCATCTGGTCCGGCGTGGTGTTGTTTGCCATCGGCTGCGCGATTGCCTGGTCCCGCGTTTACCTTGGTGTGCATTGGCCGCTGGATATGCTGGGCGGCCTGCTGGTCGGCATGAGCGCCTGCCTGCTGTCGCAGATTGTCTGGAACCTGCGCGGGCCGCAAATCCACCAGCGCCTGCATCAGATTTATCGCTACTGCTTCTCACTGCCTATCCGCAAAGGCTGGGTGCGTGACTAAGCGTTTTTCCACAGGTAAGATGCGTTAACTTAATTTCCTCCTGCCCCTTTCCCCACCGGGGCGAGGGGATAAAAACGCAGAAGGCCTATGGAAACCCGCCGTGACGAGCGCATTAACCGCCTGCTACAGGCGCTGAAGCGCAGCGATAAAATTCATCTAAAAGAAGCCTCGCAGCTGCTTGGCGTGTCAGAAATGACCATCCGCCGCGACCTTAACAGCGAGCCGGGCCAGGTCGTTCTGCTGGGCGGCTATGTGATGCTGGAGCCTCGCAGCGCGGGGGCCAGCCACTATCTGCTGAGCGATGAAAAAACGCGTCAGGTTGAAGAAAAGCGCCACGCCGCAAGACTTGCCGCGCAGCACGTTGAGCCGCATCAAACCGTGTTCTTCGACTGCGGCACCACCACGCCTTATATTATCGACGCCCTTGACGATGAGCTGCCGTTTACCGGCCTGTGTTATTCCCTCAACACCTTTCTGGCGCTGCAGGATAAGCCCAACTGCCGGGTGATTTTAAGCGGCGGCGAGTTTCACGCCAGCAATGCGATTTTCAAGCCGATCAACTTTCAGGAGTGTCTGGGGAATATCTGCCCGGATATTGCGTTCTTATCGGCGGCAGGGGTGCATCTGCGCCACGGCGCGACCTGTTTTAATCTTGATGAGCTGCCAGTGAAGCATTGGGCTTTGAGCATGGCCCAGCGGAATATTCTGGTGGTGGATGATACCAAGTTTGGCAAGGTACGCGCCGCCTGCATGGGGCCGCTGACGGCGTTTGAAACGATTATCAGCAACCGGCCTCCCGCCGCGGAGTTTATTGACTTCGCCGCGGCGGAAAACCTGACGCTGAAGTGGTAGCGCTTAAGAGAACCAGCTCCCGAACCAGCCGTGGAATTTCATCAGCACGAAGTCCCACATGCGGCTGAAGAAACCGCCCTCTTCTACCGGCTCCATCACCAGCAGCGGACGCTGTTCAATCGATTTGCCGTTAAGCTGGAAGTCGATGGTGCCTACAGCCTGGCCCTTTTTCAGCGGAGCGGTCAGCTGCGGCTCGTTCAGCGTAAAGCTTGCCTTGAGGTTTTTCAGCTGGCCACGAGGAATGGTCACCGAGCCGCCTTCCCCCGCGCCAAGATTAACCTCGCTCTTATCGCCAAACCAGACGCGCTGGGTCACGAAAGTGGCATCCGGCTTAATCGGCGTCACGGTTTCGAAGAAGCGGAAGCCCCAGGTCAGCAGCTTTTCACTTTCGTTAAAACGGATACGGTCGGTTTTGGTACCCAGCACCACGGACACCAGGCGCATATCGCCGGACGTTGCAGAAGCGACCAGGTTATAGCCCGCCCCTTCGGTGGTGCCGGTTTTCATGCCGTCAACGTTAAGATTCGAGCTCCACAGCAGGCGGTTACGGTTCGGCTGCTTGATATTGTTGAAGGTGAACTCTTTTTCTTTGTGAACCGCGTACTCGTCCGGCACGTCATGAACCAGCGCACGTCCCAGCAGCGCCATATCGCGAGCGGTACTGAACTGGCCCGGCGCATCCAGGCCGTGCACGGTTTTAAAGGTGGTGTTGGTGAGGTTGAGCTTCTGCGCATAGTTGTTCATCAGGCTGACGAACGAATCCTGGCTGCCCGCCACATAGTCGGCAATGGCAATGCTGGCGTCGTTCCCGGACTGAATGATAACGCCCTTGTTCAGGTCTTCCACCGAGACTTTATCGCCCGGCTTCAGGAACATCAGCGAAGAGCCGCGCAGCACCGGGTTGCCGGTAGCCCAGGCATCTTTCCCGATGGTGACCATATCCGTCAGGTGAATTTTGCCTGCTTTTAGCGCCTGGCCCACCACGTAGCTGGTCATCAGCTTGGTCAGACTTGCCGGATCGAGCTTGTCGTCGGCATTTCCTTCCGCCAGCACTTTCCCACTGGCGTAATCCATCAAAATCCAGGCTTTTGCATCGACCTGGGGAGCATCTGCGGTCTGCTCAGCGCTCAGCGCAGGAGCCGCTATCAGCAGCAGGGTTGTCCCTGCGACTAAACCACGTAGTGTTGCAGGCATTTGCAAGCTCTTCATAAAACCACCTGAGTATCCATTCTTAAAAAATTCACGGTGCGCACCGCCACCCGTATGTCAGGGTGTGAGTAATAACGCACGAATCCACTTAAAGAAACATAGAGTTGGTAAAGTTTTTTAAGTTTATTCGATATCTGCACGAGTTGCCGCCGTCACGCTGATTTTTTTAGCTTTGGTTGAGAAACAGTGGTGTTTTCGTGACCGGAGCCGGGCATACTCGATGTCCACCTGCAAAAAAAGGAACCATCATGATTACCGTTTGGGGCAGAGATAATTCCACCAATGTCAAAAAAGTGCTGTGGTGTCTGGAAGAGCTGAACTTGCCATACCGTTCCGTTCCCGCAGGCGGAAAATTTGGCCTGACGCACGACGCAGAATACCTGGCGATGAACCCGAACGGGCTGGTGCCGTGTATTCATGATGACGCACACGGGCTGACGCTTTGGGAGTCCAATACCATTGTGCGTTACCTGGCCGCAGAATATGGCCGTGACTCGCTGTGGGTGAACGCCCCCGCCGATCGCGCCAAAGGGGAAAAATGGATGGACTGGTCTGCCACGGCAGTGTCCGGCCCTTACCGCGACGTCTTCTTCAATATGGTACGTCTGCCGCCTGAACAGCGGAGCCAGGAACAAATTGAGCGTGGTATCGTCGCCTGTAACAAGCTGTTTGCCATTGCCGATGCCGGGCTGGCAAAACAGCCGTGGCTCGGCGGAGACGCATTCAGCACCGCAGATATTGCCTTCGGCCCGCAAATTTATAGCCTGCTCAACCTTGATATTCCGTGGGATGCGGTGCCAAACCTCCAGCGCTGGTATCAGCAACTGACCCAGCGCCCGGCGTTCCAGAAAGTCATTATGATCCCGCTAAGCTGACGGGCTGAGTTTCAGCAACTCGCCGTCAGACTCGTCGGTCAGGACGTACAAATAGCCGTCCGGGCCGACGCGTACGTCGCGGATGCGCTTATTACGATCGTCCAGCAGCCGCTGCTCGCCCGTCACCTTGTCGCCGTTCAGCGTCAGCTCAATCAGATTCTTTTCTTTCAGCGCGCCGATAAACAGCTTGCCTTTCCACTGCGGGAACGTATCGGCCTGATAAAACGCCATCCCGCTTATCGCCGGGGAAACTTTCCAGTAATGCGCGGGCTGTTCAGTGCCTTCGACCTCCCCACCCTTCGCTTCAGGAATTTTAAGCCCGCTGTAATTAATGCCCCACGTGGCAAGCGGCCAGCCGTAGTTTTTCCCGGCGGCCGGGATATTGATTTCGTCCCCGCCTCGCGGCCCGTGCTCGTTTAACCACAGCTCGCCGTTGGCCGGGTTAATCGCTAACCCCTGCGGGTTGCGGTGACCGTAAGACCATATTTCCGGCCGGACGCCCTGCCTGCCCACAAACGGGTTGTCCTGCGGCACAGAACCGTCGGCGTTGAGGCGCACAACTTTGCCCTGCAGCTTATCGAGATCCTGCGCGGTGGCGCGTGCGTTGTTTTCGCCGAGTGCGATAAAGAGGTGACCTTTCCCGTCGAACGCCATCCGCCCGCCGAAGTGATTTCCGGTGGAGAGTTTTGGCGCCTGGCGGAACACAACTTTAAAGTTCTCCAGCCGCTTCATGTCCTGACTCAGAGTGCCGTATCCCACGGCGGTA
Source organism: Cedecea sp. P7760 (assembly GCF_013386425.1). Lineage (NCBI taxonomy): Bacteria > Pseudomonadati > Pseudomonadota > Gammaproteobacteria > Enterobacterales > Enterobacteriaceae > Cedecea > Cedecea sp. P7760. Next base: position 35,129 of record NZ_JACARU010000016.1, read on the forward strand.
CCGGCTTTATTGTCGCTACCGCCTTCGGCAAAGCTCAGCCACACGCGGCGGCTGCTGGCGAAATCAGGCGCCAGCACCACGTCAAGCAAGCCGCCCTGCCCGTGCGCCCAAACCACAGGCACGCCGCTAATCGGCACGGATAACCCTTTCCCCTGCTGCCAGCGATGCAGCTCCCCGCCGCGAAGGGTAATCAGCATGCCCTGGTTATCGGGCAGAAAGTCCAGCGCCCACGGATGAGGCAGGTTGGTTTGCAGCACGTCGACTTTGGTTTCTGCGGCCAGAGTATAAGAGGATGAGAAAAGCAGCGTGGCGGCGATAAGCGTGCGGGGCGGGAACGGCGTCATGGCAATCTCCTGGTTTTGGCTATCCGTTAAGGGTAGCCGCCGGGGAAAACGGGACGCTCGCTTTTACATAACATTAAAAACGGGGAGCATGATGGGCTCCCCGCGATCGGTTTGGTCAGGCTTCAAGCTTCGCCGCGTCTACCGAGATGTACGCTGGGCCATCTTTGCGCCCCCTCATTTTACATTTGCCCCGCACCCTACTCGCGCAGTCGGTTGATATGAATCGTTAAAAACATGGTTTCATCCAGCGTCAGCGGGCAGGCGTAGTTCTTACTGAGATAGTCATTGATCTTCAGCGCGCAGTGCCAGGACTGGGTCATCGCTTCTTTGATCCCGTCATAGAGGCTTTTATCTTTATGATTGACGTGGCTTTTGTTCATCATCCGCAGGGTGAAAAACTTAAGATGGGTAATCATTCTCTGGTAATTAACCGAGTTTTCGTCATATTTTATTTTGAGTTCGTATTTAACGATCGACAGAATATCTTTGATTATCGTGGCGCTTTGCAGGGTACTTTGCATATCGTTCACTTTGGCATTGGCCAGGTGTAAAGCAATAAATCCGGCTTCATCCTCCGGCAGGTCGACCTCCAGCCTGCGGTTAATTAACTCGACCGCCTCCTGCGCCAGAGCAAACTCGGGCGCATAGAATTTTTTGATGTCCCACAGCAACATATTCTTGATTGCGTGGCCCTTTCTGTGGCGCTGGACGGCGAAGTTTATGTGATCGCTAAGCGCAAAAATTAGCGACTCCTGCACGTCAATGGCGAGTCGCTGCTGCGCCAGCTGCAGCACCGTTTGCGTAATCAACAGGCATTCCAGTGGAATGGAGCTGACCAGTTCGCTTAACAGCGCGTTGACCCCGCCGCTTTGCTTGACGAACTGGCTCTCAATGCCTTCGGCTGGAAGCGGATCGCCTTCCCGTTTGCCAAAGCCAATGCCCCGCCCCAGCGCCACAATTTCACCGTGTTTAGCATCTAAGGCAATAACGGCGTTATTGCTCAAAACTTTTAGAACGGTAATCACCGTAACCTCGCTGGTTATCAATTCAGGGCGGCCGCTTTGCAGCGCTGCCGCCCATGTCCGGTCAGTCCGATAAACCGTTATTTTTCATCACCTCGGAGTACCAGCCTGCGCTTTTCTTCGGGATACGCCGCAAATCTTTCAGGTCAAATTCATCGCGATTCACATAGATTAGACCGTAACGTTTTGAACATCCCTGGTGCGTGGAGATAAGATCGAGCGCCGACCAGGGCGTATAGCCAAAGACCTTCACGCCGTCGGTTATCGCCAGCTGCATCTGTTCAATGTGCAGCCGCAGAAAATCGATACGGTAGTCGTCCTGAACTTCCTCATTTTCATCAAGCTTATCAAATGCCCCCAGCCCGTTTTCCGTAATCAGCAACGGCAAATGGTAGCGATCCCAGATTTCACGCAGCGTATTGCGGAACCCTACCGGGTCAATCTCAGTGCCGAACTGGGTACGGGGCAAATGTGGATTCGCTGCCCCACGGTGGACGCCGTCCTCTCCCGACTTCAGGAGCTTATTCCCCCCGCGCACCACTTCGTCATTGCCGTCACCGCGGCTCGCTTCTACGGCCTGAGTGGTGTAGTAATTAAAAGCGATAAAATCGGGACGACCGCGCTTCAGCACCTCGGTATCGCCGGGCATCATCTCCGGGGTATACCCTTTCTCTTCCATATAGCGCCAGGCCAGCGTGTTGTATTCCCCTCTCGCCGCCATATCCAGGTACAGCCAGTTGCGAATGGCATTGTAGTTAAAGGCGGCCTGAACATCTTCCGGCTTACTGGTGGCCGGGTAAATCACCGCAATATTCGGCGCGGGACCAATCTTCGAATGAGGGTATTTGGTGTGCAGGTCACGCATCGCCATCGCCTGGGCCACCATCATGTGATGGTTTTGCTGATAAAGATTCTTCTTTTTGTCCGCCTGCGTCGAAAGCTTTGGATCCAGCGTACCCAGCGCCTCGCCCTGCAAAATCATTAAGTTCTGTTCATTGATGGTCAGCCAGTACTTTACCTTGTCGCCAAATTCATCGAACAGGACGTTGGCATAGCGGGCAAAAGCATCGACGCTGGCGCGGTTATACCAGCCGCCTTTTGCCTGTAACGCCTGGGGCAAATCAAAGTGGTACATCGTGACTATCGGCTCAATATTATGCAGCCGAAGCTCATCGATCACCTTGTGATAAAAGGCGATACCGGCCGCGTTAACTTCACCGTTGCCGTCGGGAATAATGCGCGTCCAGGCAATCGAGAAGCGATAGGTTTTGAACCCCAGCCTGGCGAAAAGCGCGATATCCTCACGGTAGCGATGATAGTGATCGCTGGCGACCTTAAAATCCGTAGTCCCATCCGGGTAGCTTTCACGTGCATCAATGACCGACAGCCCCTTTCCGTCCTCGTTCCAGGCACCTTCAACCTGATAAGCAGACGTTGATGCCCCCCACAGGAAGCCTTGTGGGAAAGGTTTTAGTTCGCGATATCTCATAGGTAGCTCCTTAATGGCTCAGGATAAAGAGAGAAGCATTTCGCCGACCCGCGCCTGCGATTGCGTCTGTTTTTGCAGCTGGTGATAGCTGTCGGCGTTGGCAACGATGACCGGCGTAATGGTGTCGTAGCCCGCCTTTTCTATGGCTTCGCGATCGAATTCGAGCAGCAGATCGCCGCGTTTGACCTGCTGGCTTTCGCGAACGTGAATGCGGTAGTGCTCCCCGTTGAGCTGAACGGTATCGAGCCCAACGTGAATCAGTACCTCCGCGCCGCTGCTGGAGAGAATTTGCAGCGCATGACCGGAGTCAAAGGTGGCCGAGATGGTGCCATCCACGGGCGAGAAGACCTGATTACCGTCCGGGCGTATCGCCAGCCCGTCGCCCACAACGCCGCTCGAAAAGACCTTATCGTTAACCTGTTCGAGCGGAACAATTTCCCCGCTCATAGGCGCAGTAATCTGCTCTGCGTTGACGGCTGGCGCCTGTGTAAGGGTGGGTTTTGTTGCAGCGTCGCTAACCTGCTGCTCATCTTCAGGAATATCCTCAAAACCGACTATCCAGGTCAGGACGGCTGCGAGGACAAAGGAAACACAGATGCCCAGAATCAGGCCGCCAAAACCTTCGCCATAGAAGATAGGCAGCGTCAGCAGGCTTGGGATCCCGGTTGAGATAGCCGCGCTGTTAAAGTAGCCCACGATCCCGCCGCCCACGGCAGCGGCAATCACGGCGCAAACAAAAGGTCTTTTCAGCTTGAGCGTTACGCCGTAAACCGCAGGTTCAGTAATCCCGAACAGCGCGGTAATAAACGTACTGCCCGCCAGCGCCTTCATTTTCTTATTTTTTGTTTTCAGCATGACCGCCAGCACCGCCCCCGCCTGGGCGAAGACGGCAGGCACGGTGGCCGCCTTCAGCGTGCTGCGCCCAATAGTCGTGATGTCGTTGATGATGACCGGCGTAAAGGCCCAATGCATGCCGAAAATGACCAGGATCTGCCATACCGCGGCAATCAGCGCCCCGGCCAGGATAGCGTTGAAACCAAAGACGATGACAAAGAAGCTGGCCGCATATTCGCTGGTGTAAATACCAATCGGCCCGATGGTGATAAGCGTCAACGGCACCATGATCACCAGCAGCAGGAACGGCGTCACGATGCTGCGTACCGTTTCATGGATGTACTTATTGAACAGCCGCTCCAGCTGGCACATCACCCAGACGGCCAGAATAATCGGGATAACCGTCGAGGTGTACTTCATCAACACCACGGGGATCCCCGCGAAGCTCACATCCGCTTTGGTGTTGAACAGTTCGATAATCGACGGATAAATTAACGCCCCGGCAATGGAAACGGCGACGTAGATATTGCCCTGAAATTTTCGCGCGGTGGTAATAGCCAGCATGATTGGCAGGAAGTAAAACAGGCTGTCTGCCGCCGCCGCTAAAATGATGTAGGTGCTTTCCGTTTTGCTCATCCAGCCTTCGCTTAACGCGATGCTGAGCAACCCTTTCAGTACGCCCGAGGCGGCCATCGCCCCCAGCAGCGGGGTGAAAATCGACGAAATAATGTCGATCATTTTGCTGAAGATATTGGTGCGGCTAGACTGGCTGCTTTGCCGCTCGGAACGGCTGTCGTCCAACAAAGACGAAATCTCGCCTATCTGGCGATAAACCTCCGCGACCCGGTTACCGATAACCACCTGGAATTGCCCGGAAGCCTGCATCGTGGTGATAACCCCGTCCAGACGTTCAAGCGCCGCGATATCCACATGCCCGATATCGCGCAGAGAAAAACGTAGCCGGGTCGCGCAGTGCACCACCGTGACGACGTTGCTCTCGCCGCCGACCAGCCGTAAAACATCTTCAGCTAATGCTTTGATATTCATATTTTTTACCTTTCACTCAGCGAGTCTTGTTATATCCGGGCCAAAAAAAAACCTGACCAGCAGCATGTCGGCGTAATGCAACATGCTGCTGGTCAGGTTTCGCTCAGGTCTGGCCCGATGACGTCCTTAATGTGAGTTCGTTATATAAAACATAATTCGGGGCCACAATCCTCAATGGCTGAATCTGTGACCCGGTGCAGAAAATTGTTACCGGGAACAGTTTTAATCGTCAGCGCCGGGAAAGTAGAAGCTCGCAGTGGCTAAAGTGGACCGGTCGATATTGCCCCTGCACCGCCCAGACCCCGGCTTTGCTCAGCATGCCGTGATACTGCCGGGAGGAGACCGGCACGATTATCTTCTTGCAGTGACGCCGAACGTTTTCCAGCAGCACGGGGAAAATAGCCCGGCTAATATTCAGCTCCGTAAAAGACTTATTGAAGCGAACGCATTCGCAGCCCTCGGTAAACAGAGGCAGCGCGCTGCTGTTTCTGCCGCCCATATCATCGACCCAAAATCCCGATGACGGGTGCTCTGCACGAGAGTTGCTAAAAAATTTCATAAACGGCAACGCGTGTTCGAGACAGCCGGGCTCTCCCTTCACCACGCAAAAAAGATTGTTATCGGTAAACCAGCCGGCTTTTTTCTCCAGCCAGTCGCTTTGCGCCTCACGCAAAGAGTGGTGGAAAATCGTTTCTTTCATTCCGTGAGCGATTAACATCCGACAGCCGTTAACTTCAACGCGGGTTTCGAGCTCAACGCCTAAAAGTTGCCCATCCAGAGTGGAGATCGGCAGCGCCCAATGCTGCATGTTCATTTATATTCCCTTATTTTTGTAACTTACTGATAATTGATCGTTTTTATCAATCAATCAAATAAAAACGATCGTTATCACAAAACCTACCAATTTTAGTGGTATGTTCAGGTAGTTGATTTAAGGAGAAATTAAAATCTGCAATGGGATTAATCGGAGTGATAAAACGGGGTTTATGGCTGGATAACTTTCACACAAAGCCGATGGTTAAAGGGATGTCCGCCGACGACGCTAAAAAAGCACAAAATGCGAGCTGCAATTCTCCAGTACAAATTCCCGACTAACCTCTGTAGAATCGCTGCCCTAATCTTTCTAATAATTGAACACTTTTTAAGCTATGAGCAATGTAACCCAACAGCCCCGTATCGGGTTTGTCTCCCTCGGCTGCCCGAAAAATCTCGTGGACTCCGAACGCATCCTGACTGAACTGCGCACCGAAGGTTATGACGTGGTGCCAAGCTACGACGACGCCGACATGGTTATCGTCAACACCTGCGGCTTTATCGACAGCGCCGTGCAGGAATCTCTGGAAGCCATCGGCGAAGCGCTGAACGAAAACGGTAAGGTGATTGTCACCGGCTGCCTGGGTGCCAAAGTGGATCAGATCCGTGAAGTGCATCCGAAAGTGCTGGAAATTACCGGCCCGCACAGCTACGAGCAGGTTCTGGAGCATGTTCACCACTACGTGCCAAAACCTCAGCACAACCCGTTCCTGAGCCTGGTGCCGGAACAGGGCGTGAAGCTGACGCCGCGCCACTACGCGTATCTGAAAATTTCCGAAGGCTGCAACCATCGCTGCACCTTCTGCATTATCCCGTCCATGCGTGGCGACCTGGACAGCCGTCCAATCGGTGACGTACTGGCGGAGGCAAAACGTCTGGTGGAAGCCGGCGTGAAAGAGCTGCTGGTTATCTCCCAGGATACCTCAGCCTACGGCGTGGACGTTAAGCACCGCACCGGTTTCTGGAACGGCGCGCCGGTAAAAACCAGCATGGTTAGCCTGTGCGAGCAATTGGCTAAGCTTGGCGTCTGGACTCGTCTGCACTACGTTTACCCGTACCCGCACGTAGACGATGTGATCCCGCTGATGGCGGAAGGCAAAATCCTGCCGTACCTCGACATCCCGCTGCAGCACGCCAGCCCGCGCATTCTGAAGCTGATGAAGCGCCCTGGCTCTGCGGACCGTCAGCTGCAGCGCATCAAGCAATGGCGTGAAATCTGCCCGGATCTGACCCTGCGCTCAACCTTTATCGTTGGCTTCCCGGGTGAAACCGAAGAAGACTTCGAGATGCTGCTCGATTTCCTGAAAGAAGCACGACTGGATCGCGTAGGCTGCTTCAAGTACAGCCCGGTTGACGGCGCGACCGCCAACGAGCTGCCGGACCAGGTGCCGGAAGAGGTGAAAGAAGAGCGCTGGAACCGCTTTATGCAGCTGCAGCAGAAAATCTCCGCCGAGCGCCTGCAGGAAAAAGTGGGCCGCGAGATTCTGGTGATGGTTGATGAAGTAGACGAAGAAGGGGCTATTGGCCGCAGCATGGCGGACGCACCGGAAATCGACGGCGCGGTTTACCTGAACGGCGAAACGAAGCTGAAGCCAGGCGACGTTGTCCGCGTGAAGGTTGAGAACGCGGATGAGTACGATCTGTGGGGTTCAGTGGTTTAATTTTTTTGCCTGTCGGAACCGTGCCTCGCTTCT
>NZ_JACARU010000131.1:0-413 GCF_013386425.1 Cedecea sp. P7760
CAACTGAGCCATATCAGCACGCTTAATTTGATGCCTGGCAGTTGATGAACTTGCGTTCACCCTACGGGCCGCTGCTTCGCAGCGTTCAGACTCACCTTTCGGTTCGTCAGTCCTACTCTCTGAGAGTAGTGAACTGCCTCGTATTACTGACCATTACTGCTAATTTGATGCCTGGCAGTTCCCTACTCTCGCATGGGGAGACCCCACACTACCATCGGCGCTACGGCGTTTCACTTCTGAGTTCGGCATGGGCTCAGGTCGGACCACCCCGCTACGGCCGCCAGGCCAATCCTGTTTATTTACCGTCATGTTCTCGCATAACCATCAATCTAATCCTGAACTAATCTGAAAATTTACTCTTTTTCTCTAATTTTCCTCAAAACACCTTCGGCGTTCTAAGGTTAATCCTCTCG
>NZ_JACARU010000132.1:0-337 GCF_013386425.1 Cedecea sp. P7760
AGCAGGCGCAGCGCCGTCCACTTCGAAGACCATGCTCAGGGAGCCGGTAGACACTTTGTCGCCGGTGCTGAGTGTGATTGCTTGCACGGTACAGGCGAATGGCGCAGGTACTTCCATGGAAGCTTTGTCGACTTCAACGGTAATCAGTGGCTGCTCAGCGGCAACTTTATCGCCCACTTTGACCATCACTTCAGTGACTTCAACGTCGTCACCGCCGATGGCCGGGACGTTAACTGCGTGCGAGCCAGAAGCCGCAGGCGCAGCGGCGGCGGCCGGAGCAGCAGCCTGTGCTGGAGCGGCCGCAGGTGCAGCACCCGCCACTTCGAAGACCATAATC